>NZ_JBEPJZ010000003.1 GCF_040496035.1 Agromyces sp. SYSU T00194
GGGACCGGGCGTTTCCCTCGCGCTATGGCCGCCGAAACTCTTGCCACACCCGCACCTGGGGGTGTGTGGTCTCGGGTCCCACCCCGGGATCACAACCCCTGGGGGGGTCGTGACGGGTGG
The DNA here is from genome assembly GCF_040496035.1 of Agromyces sp. SYSU T00194. Taxonomy (NCBI): domain Bacteria; kingdom Bacillati; phylum Actinomycetota; class Actinomycetes; order Micrococcales; family Microbacteriaceae; genus Agromyces; species Agromyces chitinivorans. The sequence goes on from NZ_JBEPJZ010000003.1 coordinate 121, forward strand.
GTGTTGAATTATGACGTTCGTGTGGTGGGAACCACAGAGTGGACGCGAGCGATCTACAGGCCACACACCATGCCTTTTCAACGAGGGTGTGTGTAGTGAGGTTTCAAGTTGTCGGCGTATTAGTACCGGTCAGCTCCACGAGTCGTTAGTCCTCGCTTCCACATCCGGCCTATCAACCCAGTCGTCTGGCTGGGCGCCTCTCCCCCCGAAGGGGATGGAAATCTCATCTCGAGGCCGGCTTCCCGCTTAGATGCTTTCAGCGGTTATCCATCCCGAACGTAGCTAATCAGCGGTGCTCCTGGCGGAACAACTGACACACCAGAGGTTCGTCCAACCCGGTCCTCTCGTACTAGGGTCAGATCCTCTCAAATTTCCTGCGCGCGCAGCGGATAGGGACCGAACTGTCTCACGACGTTCTAAACCCAGCTCGCGTACCGCTTTAATGGGCGAACAGCCCAACCCTTGGGACCTACTCCAGCCCCAGGATGCGACGAGCCGACATCGAGGTGCCAAACCATGCCGTCGATATGGACTCTTGGGCAAGATCAGCCTGTTATCCCCGAGGTACCTTTTATCCGTTGAGCGACAGCGCTTCCACAAGCCACTGCCGGATCACTAGTCCCGACTTTCGTCCCTGCTCGACCTGTCAGTCTCGCAGTCAAGCTCCCTTGTGCACTTACACTCGCCACCTGATTGCCAACCAGGTTGAGGGAACCTTTGGGCGCCTCCGTTACTCTTTGGGAGGCAACCGCCCCAGTTAAACTACCCACCAGGCACTGTCCCTGAACCGGATTACGGTCCGAAGTTAGATATCCAGAGTGACCAGAGTGGTATTTCAACAATGACTCCACGAACACTGGCGTGCCCGCTTCAAAGTCTCCCACCTATCCTACACAAGCCACACCGAACACCAATACCAAGCTGTAGTAAAGGTCACGGGGTCTTTCCGTCCTGCTGCGCGTAACGAGCATCTTTACTCGTAATGCAATTTCGCCGAGTTCGCGGTTGAGACAGCTGGGAAGTCGTTACGCCATTCGTGCAGGTCGGAACTTACCCGACAAGGAATTTCGCTACCTTAGGATGGTTATAGTTACCACCGCCGTTTACTGGGGCTTAACTTCTCAGCTTCGCTCCGAAGAGCTAACCGTTCCGCTTAACCTTCCAGCACCGGGCAGGCGTCAGTCCGTATACATCGTCTTGCGACTTGGCACGGACCTGTGTTTTTAGTAAACAGTCGCTTCCCACTGGTCTCTGCGGCCTTCAAACGCTCCAGGAGCTAGTCCCTTCACGCCTCAGGCCCCCCTTCTCCCGAAGTTACGGGGGCATTTTGCCGAGTTCCTTAACCACGATTCTCTCGATCTCCTTGGTATTCTCTACCTGACCACCTGAGTCGGTTTGGGGTACGGGCGGCTGGAACCTCGCGTCGATGCTTTTCTCGGCAGCATAGGATCACCGACTTTTCATCCCCATCGCGTCTCAGCCTCATGAACGGCGGATTTGCCTACCGTTCGGCCTACACGCTTGGACCGGGACAACCATCGCCCGGCTCGGCTACCTTCCTGCGTCACACCTGTTAATACGCTCACCGCACCAGACTCGGGTCCCACGCTCCCCACCCCGGTGCCCCCGAAGGGACGATGGGATGGTTCGGATGGTTAGCATTGCTGGATTAGTGTGGGCGGTTCTTCGCCGGTACGGGAATATCAACCCGTTGTCCATCGACTACGCCTGTCGGCCTCGCCTTAGGTCCCGACTTACCCAGGGAAGATTAGCTTGACCCTGGAACCCTTGGTCTTCCGGAGGACGGGTTTCTCACCCGTCTTTCGCTACTCATGCCTGCATTCTCACTCGTGTGCCATCCACGGCTGGATCACTCCGCCGCTTCACCCGGCACACGACGCTCTCCTACCGATCCGCACGACTGGACCACGAAGGCCTGTCTATAATGCGAATCCCACGACTTCGGTGACGTGCTTGAGCCCCGTTACATTGTCGGCGCGGAATCACTTGACCAGTGAGCTATTACGCACTCTTTCAAGGGTGGCTGCTTCTAAGCCAACCTCCTGGTTGTCTGTGCAACTCCACATCCTTTCCCACTTAGCACGCGCTTAGGGACCTTAGTCGGTGGTCTGGGTTGTTTCCCTCTCGACGATGAAGCTTATCCCCCACCGTCTCACTGCTGCGCTCTCACTTACCGGCATTCGGAGTTTGGCTGACGTCAGTAACCTGTTGGGGCCCATCGGCCATCCAGTAGCTCTACCTCCGGCAAGAAACACGCAACGCTGCACCTAAATGCATTTCGGAGAGAACCAGCTATCACGAAGTTTGATTGGCCTTTCACCCCTATCCACAGCTCATCCCCTCCATTTTCAACTGAAGTGGGTTCGGTCCTCCACGACGTCTTACCGTCGCTTCAACCTGGCCATGGATAGATCACTTCGCTTCGGGTCTAGGACATGCGACTGAATCGCCCTATTCAGACTCGCTTTCGCTACGGCTACCCCACACGGGTTAACCTCGCCACATATCGCTAACTCGCAGGCTCATTCTTCAAAAGGCACGCTGTCACCCCAACAAGGAGGCTCCAACGGTTTGTAAGCAAACGGTTTCAGGTACTATTTCACTCCCCTCCCGGGGTACTTTTCACCTTTCCCTCACGGTACTTGTCCGCTATCGGTCATCTGGGAGTATTTAGGCTTATCAGGTGGTCCTGACAGATTCACACGGGATTTCTCGGGCCCCGTGCTACTTGGGATACTCCTCCGGCCGGCCAGGCATTTCGACTACGGGACTCACACCCACTCCGGTCCGCCTTTCAATGCGGTTCGTCTATACCCGACACGTCACCGTGACTGCTCGGCAGAACAGTCCGAAGAGTCCCACAACCCCGACCATGCAACCCCTGCCGGGTATCACACATGGCTCGGTTTAGCCTGATCCGCGTTCGCTCGCCACTACTGACGGAATCACTGTTGTTTTCTCTTCCTGTGGGTACTGAGATGTTTCACTTCCCCACGTTCCCTCTACCCGCCCTATACATTCAGGCGGGAGTCACCAGGTCACCACGAAGGGCCTGGCGGGGTTTCCCCATTCGGAAATCCTCGGATCACAGCTCGTTTATCAACTCCCCGAGGCTTATCGCAGATTACGACGTCCTTCTTCGGCTCCAGATGCCAAGGCATCCACCGTTTGCTCTTAGAAACTTGAAATCACATGAGTATGAATCGATCGCACACACCCGAAGGTGCATGAGATTGACCAATGATCAGTCCGACACCCCCTCCGAAGAAGGAGTGCCTACTTGATCTTGTGAACGACCCGTCCAAAGGACAGATCGATCTAAGATGCTCGCGTCCACTATGTAGTTCTCAACACACGAACGGTGCCCCCACCACCAACCGGTCACAACCAGTCAGCCGATGAAGGCCCGCAAGGAAACAGCCCGAAGGCCCGGTCCCTCAGGACCCAATAGCGTGCATGTGCCGGCCACCACCAACCCCCACCGTTCCCACCCCGCAAGCGAGGCGTACTGAGCAGCGATCGGATCCGACCGACACCTATGTCAACGTTCCACCCATGAGCAACCAGCAAGGACGTTCGCCTTGACCTGGTGTGCCTGGAAGACCCCGAAAGATCTCCAGATGCTCCTTAGAAAGGAGGTGATCCAGCCGCACCTTCCGGTACGGCTACCTTGTTACGACTTAGTCCTAATCACCGATCCCACCTTCGACAGCTCCCTCCACAAGGGTTGGGCCACCGGCTTCGGGTGTTACCGACTTTCATGACTTGACGGGCGGTGTGTACAAGGCCCGGGAACGTATTCACCGCAGCGTTGCTGATCTGCGATTACTAGCGACTCCGACTTCATGAGGTCGAGTTGCAGACCTCAATCCGAACTGAGACCGGCTTTTTGGGATTCGCTCCGCCTTACGACATCGCAGCCCTTTGTACCGGCCATTGTAGCATGCGTGAAGCCCAAGACATAAGGGGCATGATGATTTGACGTCATCCCCACCTTCCTCCGAGTTGACCCCGGCAGTTTCCCCTGAGTTCCCACCATGACGTGCTGGCAACAGAGGACGAGGGTTGCGCTCGTTGCGGGACTTAACCCAACATCTCACGACACGAGCTGACGACAACCATGCACCACCTGTATACGAGTGTCCAAAGAGTTCCTCATTTCTGAGGCGTTCCCGTATATGTCAAGCCTTGGTAAGGTTCTTCGCGTTGCATCGAATTAATCCGCATGCTCCGCCGCTTGTGCGGGCCCCCGTCAATTCCTTTGAGTTTTAGCCTTGCGGCCGTACTCCCCAGGCGGGGCGCTTAATGCGTTAGCTACGACACGGAAACCGTGGAAAGGTCCCCACATCTAGCGCCCAACGTTTACGGCGTGGACTACCAGGGTATCTAATCCTGTTCGCTCCCCACGCTTTCGCTCCTCAGCGTCAGTTACGGCCCAGAGACCTGCCTTCGCCATCGGTGTTCCTCCTGATATCTGCGCATTCCACCGCTACACCAGGAATTCCAGTCTCCCCTACCGCACTCGAGTCTGCCCGTACCCACTGCAGGCGCGAGGTTGAGCCTCGCGTTTTCACAGCAGACGCGACAAACCGCCTACGAGCTCTTTACGCCCAATAATTCCGGACAACGCTTGCACCCTACGTATTACCGCGGCTGCTGGCACGTAGTTAGCCGGTGCTTTTTCTGCAGGTACCGTCAAGCCGAAGCCCTTCTTCCCTACTAAAAGAGGTTTACAACCCGAAGGCCGTCATCCCTCACGCGGCGTTGCTGCATCAGGCTTGCGCCCATTGTGCAATATTCCCCACTGCTGCCTCCCGTAGGAGTCTGGGCCGTGTCTCAGTCCCAGTGTGGCCGGTCACCCTCTCAGGCCGGCTACCCGTCGACGCCTTGGTGAGCCATTACCTCACCAACAAGCTGATAGGCCGCGAGTCCATCCCAAACCGAAAAAACTTTCCACCCCACACCATGCGGTGCGAAGTCCTATCCGGTATTAGCTCCGATTTCTCGGGGTTATCCCAGAGTCCAGGGCAGGTTACTCACGTGTTACTCACCCGTTCGCCACTAATCCCCGGTGCAAGCACCGGTTCATCGTTCGACTTGCATGTGTTAAGCACGCCGCCAGCGTTCGTCCTGAGCCAGGATCAAACTCTCCAAAAAAAAATGGTGTCAACCCACAAACGGGCCGACAAATCTGATCTCTGACCAAAGAACAACCAAAACTGGCTGTCCATCAATCCAAAGGAATCCCACCAGCCCAAACGGGCCGGACAGGGTTCAAAAAAATGGCATTGAACATAGTGCACGCTATTGAGTTCTCAAGGAACGGACGCTCC